>NZ_CBDCVU010000003.1:0-12143 GCF_965223225.1 Candidatus Nitrosopumilus sp. | reverse complement strand
TACCAGTGACGGCCTAGTTTATCATGTTAAAAAATATTTTTGCAATAATCAAAGGAAGAAAAGAAAAGACATCAAAGGACGTAAACGCATTCAAAGAATCTGAAGAAGAAAAGAAACTAATGGAAATTGAAAAATAAAATGGCATACCATTGTAAGCATTGCAATTTTAAGTGGGAGGTATGGCAAGGCAATTTTCAAAAAGTGCTAGACCATGAAAAGACTCATCTGAAAAACAAGCAAGTCCAGACTGTGGAGACAACACAATGATTGCTATTGATGATTTGAGATCCTGCGATAATTGTGGCAACGTGTTTTTGAAAAAAATAGATGACAAAATTACAAATAGATGCCCTGCATGCAACGTGTGGAAAAAGGAAATCCTCTCTCAATGAGGTCAAACATGTATTCGCATCTCAAGAAATTGCTACACAGGTTCCTTCATCATAATGTGGAAGAGAAACATCATTGGTGGAACGAGCAGTAGAATCTAGATGAATGATACCGTCAGCATAGAACAATGCATGTTTTGCAAATCACTTGATTATGACCTTATATTTGGAAAGCAGGTCCACAAATAGTCTCAGGTCCTTTTTGTGCTCTTTTTCTGCCTCGTTTGATTCTTTGAGCAAGTCCTTGTAATCATAATCTGAATGGGATTCCATCGATTCCAGTTTTACCTCGTTTTCTGAAATTCTTTTATCGATTTGATTGATCTTGTTTTTTCCATACTCTATTACGGAATTAATATTCTGTATGTGCTCATCATGACTTCGTTTTGAATTATCCTGCAGTTCAAGTAAATCTACAACTATCTTCTGGTTTTGCAAAATCTGATTCCATTCATCAACTGTTAAAGGATATTTTAGCAGGCAAACTTCAGTTCCATCAGGTATATCTTTGTGCATGTATTCTTTAGTGTGTGTTACTCTATCCTCAGTCAATTGAGTTTTCCCAGTAGCATCAAAAGTTATTTCGGTCATACGCCATCTAAGTTACACTTTGTTTTTTCCAATACAAAATCCACACAATGTTTCAAAAGTCATGTTATTTTTTGGGACAAACTTGGCACCACAGTTTGTACATGTATTAGTCAAAACCACTCCATTAGCAAGGTTGTTGTTCTGTGTTTCAGTGTCATCACTCTTGATTTTTTCCCCAATTTCATTGATATCGTCACTTGATAAAGATATATCAAATTCTGCATCTGTTGTAGTGGCAGATTTATCGCTGTTCTGATTTTTGCCAAAATACTTTTCCATTACTCCTGCAACCTCATCGGCAATCACGCCATCTGTCCCCTTATCCCAGATTGCCCTTAATTCCTCAACAATTTTCTGGTTCTTGAGGATTTGTTGTTTTAGCTTTTCAAGATTATCTTTGGGATAAGCCAACCTGGGAATCATGTAATAATTATAATTGATTCCAACCAAAACAAAATCATCTCCAGTCAACTTGATTTTAGAAGCGTATTTCATGATCTTATTCTCTATATTTTACATGTTTATGTAGTCAACGCAATTTAGTTTCCTTGCAAACTTCAATATTCATCAAAGAAAGATACATTCTGGATTCCAGACATGTTGAGCACTTTACAATGGAAATGCCATCGCTGTTTGGCAACAATACAAACTTGTGGTCTCCGTACTTGTAGTTCAGTTCATTGTCATACCAGACATCATTTACAAGGGTCATTTAACCAGAATCCTGAAATATTTTCTGACAGTACTGATGATGTTTTTTCTCATGTTTGTTGACCTGCTCTGATATCTTTTTTTAACTCATCATAAGATTCCAGGTATTCCTTTTTCATTAGGTTTTTTGGCTTTGTTTTGTTGTTCTTGTTTGTCTGATGTACTGCCTTGTTTTTTATTTTCGCCATGTTATAGAATACACATGTGTATGATATATCATATCTCACAGCATCATGCACATCAGTTTCACGTTATTTTTTCAAGGGATTAATGATATTTTTGATGAACAAGATGGGCTTGTTTCTGAGTTTTATGCCTAAATTTCTATATAGTTTAGTCAATTCTATTAATTCAATTACTCCTGTATATATATGAGTAAAATCCATATATAGATATGGAAAACAAAGAAAACGATACAACATTAGAGTCTGTCAAATTAACTGATTACAGATGCACAAGAGAAGAAGGTTCAACCAATGAATGATTACACATGCACCTGCAATTGCGGTTGCAGCAATCCCTCTGGCGAATATGTCTGCAATGATTGCATGATGAATCTTTGCAAGACTAAAATTAAATCAATGGTGATTGCATGATGAAGCCAAAACATAGATTGGCATATTACTCATTCTATCTTATCAGCACGGGTTCAATAGTAGGTCTCACATGGGCGTTCTCTCTATGAATATGAAGAGAAATTTGGCATGCCTGTCATTTGTATACAATAACAAAGGAGCTGCTGACATAACATCTCAAATTAAGCGAATGGATGGAGGAAAGAAAATCAAATGGAGTTGCGACACATGGTGATTAAAAAATTTAACAATTCCCAAAATGAAGATGAATACGTCCATGTCTGTGAGCATGACAAGAAAGGTCTGATCACTGACGAGAGCAGGGGAGAAATCATCTGCGGTCCCTGCGGCCAGGTATTGTCAGATGGAATTTCCAGTTCTCATCCCAGTTCAACATATGCATTGGAAAACGGATATCAATACACTAGAGTGATTGATTCGTCTGAAAAATTCCTGAGAAAAAATGTGTTTGGGCAGATAAACATGGGAGTGCTGTATGTGGATATTGTAGGCTCTACAAAAATGAGCATTACACTACCACCTGACAAACTGTCAATAATAATAAGCTCGTTTTCTCAGGAAATGTCGTATGTGATTGAACAGTTTCACGGATATGTCCTAAAGTTTGTAGGCGATGCGGTAATAGGATATTTTGTAGAAGACGAGACAGACAAAATACCGGCAGCATATGAGACGGTAGCTTGCGCAGAGTCCATGGTAAATGTGGTAAAACAAGGAATCAACCCTATATTGATTGAAAAAATGGGGTTGTCAGAGATTAGCATAAAGATTGGTATTGATTTTGGAAGTAATGTGGGTCCGGTACGGTGCTGATGAGAAAAAGGTATTCGTTGATCTGCTTGGACCCACCATGAATATGGCATCAAAGATTCAAAATTTGGCAAAACCAAACCAGATCATAGTGGGACAAGACACATACGACAGACTAGACCCATACATGCAAAGCTTTTTCTCAGACATGACAGACGAGTTGGATTGTCCATTACAGCACTATTCAAATAAACGGGATAAAATTTACCATGTTTATAGATACAAGTATCAATAAACGAATATCTCAGATTAACTCATAATCTCTCAAACTGTAGTTTATGGACAAAAGGTGGAATGGAATTTGTCATAAAAAGACTGAAGTTTGTATAAAACAACAAAGTCATTGTAAAATGCGATTACAAACAAGAATACATGTTATTTTTTATCGTCTGACATCCCCAATTGTATGACAAATGGGACATTTCAAATTTCTTACAAAAACCTCACTTGAGGGAGATAACAAATCAACATTGCTTGGAATTTCAATTATTGGGTTTTCCTTGCAGTATTTGCAATAGAGTTTTTCCTTTCTTAGTGTAATGTTTTGGTTCATGGGAACAATAACTGGTTTTAATATTTAAAGCCGTTAACTGTGCTATATGCAGAAAATACTATATTAATCTCAGAAAAAAACAAACACGAGTTTGGGAGATTAAAAATAGTCTACAATCAATGAGAATTTATGAACAACAAACTAAAGTAATAACCACATCTTGAATAATTTTGGGTACTATGTTATTGCAATTTATCCTATAGATTCTTGCAGATGTTACATTTTTACCTATTCGATGCTTTTGCTTTGCTCATTTTTCCAATAGGATTCTAACATTTTCAAGACTTTGGCATAAATCTTGAATTGTTCATCACTGGTACTTTCCCAAAACTCTTGCCATTGCTGTATTGGTTTTTTTGCTAATTCAAAATTAGATTTTCGTATTGCTTGCGACCAACAATCCAAGAACTGTTCCATCTGAATCTCGGTATTTTGTTTTATGGTGTTTCTCCATGCCTTTTCAATCTGTTTTAGAATCTCAGAATTGGACTCTAGTGCTTTTTTCCAAACTAGCGTATAGTTTAGTGGGGCATCAATGTAATTTTTGTGCCAAAACTCAAAGCTGTTTTTCATGACATCAGCCAAGTCACCACTTGACTGAAACACTGTATCTTGTGGCAATTTTTTATCTTCTATCAAAACTCATCACTGTACTTGGTCGTTTTTTTGTAATAAAGCTTACACGTTGAATCTTTAGAATTTTGTTAATCGAGTTTTAGATGAATATATTATTGTGAACTGATGTAATATGGACAATTTATTTGGCATTCAAATTGCTTTTGCCATTATGGATATTGTTATGTTTCCTGCAGATTTCTTTACACGACAGACAGGGCCTTGTTTAAGACAGAAAGTGCCTTTCTGATTGACGGTGATGACACTAGAGTCTTTTCTGCAATTCTAGTCTGTGGAATGTTCTCATTGTTGGCAATGCATGCGATATACAGGGCACCGGCACATACTACGGCAGGTTTTGAGCCAGACAAGATGCGTTTGGAGTTTGCCTGCATTAAGATGTCAAATGCACATCTCTTTGTCTTCTCTTTTACTTCCAACACGCTGCAAAACTTGGAAAGGCAATCCAATGGATTTGCAAGTTCTGGCTTTATATCAAGACGATCAATTAGGATCCTGTAGCAGCTTGATAGCCTCTTTTTTGTAATGTTTAGGGTATTTGCTACCTCATCAAGGGACCATGGAATTCCATTTTCTCTGCAGGCGGCATACACTGATGCGGCCATTACTTCAGCCGTGCCTCGTCCTCTGATCAATCCTAATGTCGAGGCCTTTCTATAGGTAAATGCAACATGCTCTGCAATTGCGTTTGATAATCCAAGTTTTTGTTTGACCCCGTCTAGCAATACAAGTGCCGATATCAAGTTACGCCCAGAAGCCTTTGACTTGCTGCGACTATCCCACACTCTCATACTTTTGAATTTTAAAATGGTCTTAGACGATATGCGTCTTCCAGCAAAGTCAATATTTCTTGCACCTATGTTGGTATTCAATCCCTTGTCATAGATTGTCAGTGATGATTTAGGACCTGTCTGGGAGTTGCTCAAAAAACCATCAAGGGTATGGGTGGATCTGGAATCGGAACTAATACCCTCTGTCATTACTTGACCGCAAGGACTGCAAATTATCTCTCCTCTTTCCACATCTGTAACCATTCCCTTTTGGTCATGATCACAGACAAGAGAAGTGAGTCCATTCCTATTCTGATTTTGATTATTTTTTTTAATTATCATTATTATTATCTCAAATTATTTTTGAATCTACAAAAGAATTTTTTACTATATTTTATTCCTCTAAGAGCGTAGTTATACTACGCTATCATTGTACTTAAACATGACAATACACCTGAATCTAAAAATTATTCTTATTTTCTAGAATTAGAACAAAAGTTAGTGTCCACTAACATTGTTTGGTGTTAAATACCAAGTCCATACCAGTTAATCATGCCAATAGCAGAAAACTTTCCTGAAGGCCTAAAGCCAATTGGAAAGATTAACCATTCAGATGGAGAGCACTTTCACTTTATGTGGGGTCCTGGCAGAGCAGATGGTCAGGCGTCAAAAAACGAAGATGTGCAAAAAGCATATGCCGCGAGAGGAGAAGAACAAGTTCCTTTAGGTGTTAGCGGTACAATGATTGCAGTTGACTGGGACTCTTGTGTGGCAGACGGTGCATGCATTGAAGCATGTCCTGTTCAGGTGTTCCAGTGGTACAGAACCGAAAAAGACATTCCAGCTAAAAATGTTGTCGGTCAGACCTTTCAAGGAACTGGAAGTTCGGTAAAGGGCGAGCGCAAGGACTACACTGACAAGGCAGATCCAATTAGAGAGCATGACTGTATATGGTGCATGGCATGCGTGTCTGTTTGTCCTCCACAGGCAATCAAGGTGGATCAATCTAATCAGGAATTTCATGAAAAGGAATCCGAAACTTTTGTACAGATGGAATCAGGTTCTGCAAATCCACATGCGCACAATTGATTTTGCTCTATTGTCAAATATTACCTAAGAAAAAAACTTACACGTGGGTACGATATTCAATTCCATAACTATATCCCCCATAGAGTTGTATTCCTGCCCGAATTTGAACCCATAATATAATAAAAAAATGATTAAATTCCGAATATTCTTAAAAAAACCATTGAAGTTTATTGGTTCAGGCAAGGTAAAGGATCTATATGATCCAGAAAACAATGATGACACCATACTTTTCAGATTCTCAGACAGAGTGTCTGCTTATGATGTAAAGTTTGCTGAAGATATTCCAAAAAAAGGGCAAGTACTTTGCAAGTTTGCAGAGTTTTGGTTTGATGAACTGGATGTACCAAATCACTTCATAAAAACAAATTCAGACAATGAAATAGTTGTCAAAAAAATGCAGATGCTTCCAATTGAATGCGTTGTTAGAGGATACTTTTATGGAAGCCTTGCAAAGAGATGGGAAAAAAACGAAATCACTTTGCCTGAAAACACAGACACAACTTTGGCTGCAAAGCTTCCACAACCTATCTTTGATCCTACGACAAAATCCGAGTACGACATTCCAATTGACAAACAAAAAGCTTTAGAAATGAATCTTGTAACTGAAGAGCAATACAACTGGCTAGAAAAAACCTCACTTGACATTTACAAAAAAATGTCCAACATTGCAGATGATGCAGGATTCATCTTGGCTGATCTAAAACTAGAGTTTGGAATACTGGATGGCAAAATAACCTTGGGCGACTCCATCGGACCCGATGAATACCGTCTATGGTCAAAGGACACATACAAGATTGGGGATATTCAAGAATCCTTTGACAAACAAATACTACGAGACTGGCTTACTGCAAACGGATACCAAAAAAAGTTTGATGATGCAAAAGACGCAGGAGAAGATCCAGTAGCACCAACAATTCCTCAGGAGATAATTGAAAAGATGACTATGCGTTATGTTACAGCATACGAAAAGATGACTGGAAAGACACTTTCCTAATTCACCAAAAACCAATGTTGACTGACAGTCAGCCTAAACCAGTCCTCTCAACTCGAATCGCCTTTTCAGGGGATATTCATTTGCCGGTATTTTGCCCCTTTTTGACACAAAAGCTTTACAGCTTGTGATTTTTGGTGATTTTTTACATTCTTGATATTGCTATTGATTTTGTTGATGCAATACAATGTAGATTATATCAAAACAATATTTATCAATATATTATCAAGATAATCAATGTACTACCAAACAATTTGATACATTATCATAATTTTGATAGTGGTATAACAAAAACTGTACAGCAATTACCTGCATTAAAAAAAATTGATCTGTTTGGCCAAAAAATATGATGCTGTTAACTTTTAGCTTTCATCAGAATCATACAACAGCATGTCAACACTGTTAGAAAAACCCGTAATGGTAAATCGTACCGTTACGACAAGTATTGAACAAGCGCGTGCAATGGATGATCCTGCGCGGATAAAGATAGTTCAGTTGCTGTACAAAAAATTGTTAACTGCTGCACAAATTTGTCAACACCTGAAAAAATCTGGACACGTAAAAGCATTGACCACTGTAAGGCATCACTTGGACATACTAAAGGAAGCAGGTCTGATTGAGATTGCAAAGATAGAAGAGACACGAGGCGCCGTCACAAAATACTACAGCACATCAACCAAATTGCTTGGATATAATGTCCCCGAAGATTTTGACACAAAATATTCTTCTGCGATAAAAAACACATCAAAAAAGCTCGAAGACGTTTTAGATACCATTGCTCCAAAGGCAACTCTAAAATCAAAGCAAAAATCCGACCCGTTGTACTCACAGTATGTACTCATGGAAATAGTCAACAGGGCCATGACTAGAATTATGGAAAAATCCAAAACAGCAGCGACAACAACGACATCAACTGCTTCTGCACCGCGAGCTCAAAAAAGTGGTAACACTCGACAGAAAATGACAAAAAACTGACAGTTTGATGCAATGCTAAAATATCACATGGGGTGATGTAGAGCAATGGTCAGAGTATTCTATACTCAAAAAACCGAACAATTGCTCAAAAAAATGGAGTTGACCCATTGGAGGGAGCTTACCAAGCAGACGCTAGAGCAAAAACACCAGGATTTATCTGACAACTGGAAGACCTGTGCCATAGGAGAAAGAATTCGCAAAGAGGACGCAGACCTGAAAAACATCAAAGATTTGAGCCCAGAGGCAATAAGACTGGGCTATGAATTCTCAGTTGCAATGCAACAAAGAGACAACCAGACAGCAATTGAGATTTTGACAAACATTGAGAATCTAGATACAATCTGGAGGCATGAATTATAAGCAAAATTTGCACAATTTGGTGTAATTATGGAACAAAAGGCAATTGATCTGTTTGGAGCAAAAAATTTGGTCTTTATTGCAACTGTAATGAAGGATGGCTCGCCTCAAGTGTCGCCCGTATGGGCAAATTATGAGGATGATTACATAATGATAAACACTGCTGAAGGCAGAATCAAGCACAAAAACATTCTTCGAGACCCACGCGTGGCAGTGTCAGTTGTATCAAAAGACAACCCACTTGACATGACCACAATTCGAGGCAAAGTCGAAGAGATTATTCCAGACTATGACTACAAGCATGCAGATAGGCTAACAAAACAGTACATGGGAAGAGACCACTATCCATTCAAACGTGATGATGAGAAGAGAATCATCCTCAAGATAAAACCTGGCAAAGTCTTTGTGCTTCCCGAACTAAAGATGCAAGAGTAACAATTTCCAATATTTCTAATTTCGAATTTAGAAATATTGTAATTCAAGCAACGAAAATCAACAGTTTGTTATGCATACTATTGCAGTATCTCTAGTTGGATGCTCTTTTAGTGGTTTTATGATTACCTCGTAAGTTTCTTGTTCATCAAAGGCAATGTCGAACTGTGTGGTCTTTTCTAATGCCTTTCCAGGTGCTAACAACTCTCTTCCTAGGTCCTTTGATGAGAATTCTCCATATACTGCATTGTATCTTTTATTGTCTTTTATGATGTAAAACTGACCGCCAGAAATGACAGTTTCTGAGTTACTGATGTTTTTTGCAGTAATTTTTACCTGCAAAAACGTGTTTTCAGGCATTGTATCCTTGTCACCATTGTGTGTTTCATCAAAAGCAACGGTATATTCTACAGGACCTATTGTGACTGCATCGCTACTGGTTACCCTGATTATGTTCACGTCATTTTCTATAATCAAATACATGGAAACTGCAATTATTGGTAGAATTACTCCTATAACTAGCAAAATACCTATCCTTGCCACAAAAATATCATCATTTTTTGGTATATAGTTGATACTGACTCTGTATTTTGAATGAACTTATGATAAAATATGTAGAAATTCACTAATACGTTAAGATCTACTTGAATTAAACATACTTTGTATCTGTACCAGGAGGCTTTTGAAACTAAATTCCCATTCAAATGAACAAATGTCCTTTACAACAAGACGTAATCTGAGAATATGGTTCATCAAAGACTCTAAAAATAGAATTTTTGTTTGCCAACCCCAATAATTGAAAAATTAGAACAATTATTCAATTTGTGCCTAGAAGCTAAACCCCCCTGTAAATTTGGTATACTTAGGCACAATGCCAATTTATTGATTTGAGGTGTTTTCAGGGGGGGTTTAACATTCATGCCTATATTGTCAGGCCAACCCCCAAACCAGCAAGATGTCTCATCTAGACATGTCTGATCTTTTTGAATTGTGCCTAGAAGCTAAACCCCTCAAAATTTTAAATCATTTTGGCGTATATTCAGATCTTTTAAAATGTCTTCATCAAAAATCTTGATGTTTTATCATACATCTCTGAGACTTTGTCCATTGCATCAAATACTGTTTGCTGATTGATGTTTTCTTTATCATCTAATACTACATAAACTCCAACTTTTTGTTTCCCGTCTTCTGTGATTATCTTGCTTATTGCCTGAATAGAGTAGCAATAATCTGATACTTTTTTCTCAAATTGCTCCTTTTCATCTTCATTAAATCTCAAATATCTTGCAATTTGATTATTTTTCATCACTACCTTTGCACCGATAACAATTATTCCTGGTTGTGCACTTGGTTCGAATACTTCGATTGGAATTCCGGACTGTCCTGCATGTTTTATCAGAATTTGAAACAAATTTTCTTTGCTTTTTACTTCTTCAAAAGACAATCCTTCATGAATCAACCATCTTTCAACATTGTCTCTCATTCTTGACTGACTCATTCTTTTCAAACTTTTGTTGATGTTCTATATGATTCAATTCGGCAAAAAGGCACTAAATATAGAATGTTTCTGAATTCGAAATTAGAAATATATGAGTTTGACGTAAGAAAGCTATGGGAAATCTTGCACACACTAAACATTGACATTAAATCCAGGATCAATGCCTGGTACTGATGATGCAATCACGATATTGAAAATAATGCCTATTGCCATCATTATAAGACCAATATACAAACAATTTCTTGCTTTTCGCGGATCGTCTTTACGAATTATCAAAAATGCGATTACTCCGCCTACCATCCCCGACAAAATTGGAAGCAAATACCATGCACTGCTTCGTGGTTTTTCTGGATATGACATGATCTAACTATGTTTTACAGCTATTTTTTTCTGTAACTGTGTAATTTCTATTTCTACTGTCTCTAATGGATCTTCAACTTGATTGCGTCTAATAGAGAACATCTTTGGTTTCTCAAAGTCGTCTGTACAATCTGGACATGCATATACTAGTACTCTGTGTTCATTTGGCGCCTTTGGATTTGATAATCGTGGATAGTAGACCAGTCTAGCACCACAGTCTACACAATATCTGTTGGCTCTTCTAGTTCTGGCCAATGTAAATCTCCTGCACTATTAGTGATATGCGATCTTCTATTAGATCTGTTTTGTCTAATAGAGTACACAAATTACTGTTAAGCGATCAATATTTCTAAACTCGAATTTAGAAATAAAAAGCGCCGCCCATCAGACTTGAACTGACGACCGTCCGATTAACAGTCGGATGCTCTACCACGCTGAGCTAGGGCGGCAACAAGTTTGTACCTAGATAAAAGTGATTTAATCCTTACTAACCTGTTTTAGCACAAATCATGACTGAAAATGTGTTTTTTGGGTCTTTTAGACTAGTTAAATTTATTGAAAAATTCTTTGATCTCTTTGGAATAACTCTCAACCAGCTCTACTATTTCCATGTGCTCTTCTGCTGTTGGTTCCCTTTTGTGGACAATTTGAAAAGCACTAAGTGCAGAGCCTACCATCTCCCCCACAAAAAAACCACACAAAAAATCACCTACATTTGCACAATCCCAGGTCTCTCCGACTCTTGGTGATGCACCTGCAGTTTTGTAAAGATCTAAAGTTTGTGTGATTAAATCCGTTGTTTGCTTTGCAAACTCAGCATCAAGAGTCATTTAAAAAAACTAGTTTTACTTTTCTAGGCCTTTCTTCTTTTCAAAGACGTAGATGCCATCTAAGAATACTCTGTGATCTTTGTTCTTTACTTTTGTCTTTAACTCTATGTTTGCAGCAGTCTGTGTAATATCTGTCCACACCTCGCCTGTCAAAATAACATCTTCTCCTTTTGGAACAACTTTGGTGTTTCCAACAATCTTTGTTTCTCTTGGTGCACGCTCTCCCTGAAAGTTTTCAATTAGAATTTTTTTTCCTTCTACTTTGACCGTAATTGGAAAGTGAGCAAAGACTACTTTCATTTTAATTGTGTATCCTTCAACAAGACCTTCGCAAAATGTTTCTGATTATTGATCTTGCAGTGTGTAATATCGCATAATCTCTTTTTCTCTCTCCTTGAGCTTTTAGAGTAACTTTGTTTTCTACAATTTCAATGTCTACTGGAATGCTTCTGAAACTTTTGAATGTCTTTCCTAATGGGCCAACAAAAGATAACATGTGTTTTGTTTTTGTTACAGTTACTCCTTCAGGAATTATCACTTCATCTTTTAGTTTTT
>NZ_CBDCVU010000002.1:0-16797 GCF_965223225.1 Candidatus Nitrosopumilus sp. | reverse complement strand
TTTCCGGAAACCACGTAACACGAAAAATAGGAAGCAATGATCTAAATAATGCAATCAAACAATTAGAAAAACCAGTTGATGACTTTGAACTAATTGTATATGTCAAAAAAATAAACATTGACGGTGGATCTGCAATAAGATATTCTGTATTGCAGGAATCTATGGGATTTGATAAAATTCAAAAAGATTTCTTTTTTTATAGCAGATTATACCAATCACTTTCAGAAATTATTTCATCATCAAAATATGAAGAGGAGTTAGCTCAAATTTCGATTTCTCTGCAAAGTCTGTATGAAAAAATATCATCAGAGTTAAAATCTCAAAGAGACGACAAGGTGGAATCAACAAGAGAGGATGCAAAGAATTGAAGAAACGGACTGAGACTGAGATGTTTGAAGATATATTACAAATCCTAACAGAACATGGAAATCTTCGCAGAGCATCTTTGTTAAACAAAGCAAACATCAATTATCCTAAAGGTATGAAGATGTTACGATTAATGAATGAGCTAGGGTGGATAACCATTTGACGAGAACACCAAAAAAGGACAAAAGAATTCTTCCTGCAATTACAATTACAATGTGTGGTAGAAAGGTACACAGAATATTACAGCAGTACAAATTAAAAAAAGACAACAACTAACTCTAACATTCAAAATTAAATTCTCTTTTTCTTTTTTTTTTTGAAAATAACATCAATAAGAAAAATATCATCCTAAATTAGAACAGCATGATAATGATACCATAGTTATAAAATCCATTTTTATTTTGATACATGATGTATTAAAAAATAGATTTTAACATATTTAAAAACAACATCCTTTGTTATATTTTTGAATATACGTATCACAGGATACCTATTTCAAGATGCATTTTCATTAAGTAAAATTTTGCCTTACTTTTTTTCATGACGTTAATTAATAACTCATGCATCAAAACTATTTTTGATGTAAGAAGAAAAAACAAACAGAACAGAAACATTCCAACAGTCAGATTTTTTACAAAAGAATTGTTGATGTTTCTAGTAGCATCATCATCTGTTATGATGATGACCGCTACAGTCTTGTTAGTTGCAGGTGCTATGCTAACTGCAGCTGAACTACCTTATGCATTTGCGGATCATTCTGATTCATCTCAAGATGATGGTCACTGCGATCTAATAATTAATCCGCCTACAAATAATGCAAACTACACTAGTTGCAATTTTGTGGGGGTAAACTTTGGTGACATTATAATTGAAAACGCAATATTTGACAATGCTAATCTCGAAAATGCAATATTTGGTGGGGGGTCCTCATTGAATGGGAGCTTCCTTTGTTGGAGCAAATATGAAAGGAATAACTCTCTTTGACATATTCCTTTTCGGAGTAAATTTTACCGATGCAGATTTGACAAATGCAAACATGAGGGCAACTGATCTAAAGAGTCCAGGCAATCCTTCAAATTTCACTCGGGCTATTCTAGATGGAACAGATTTTAGTCGTGCAGAAATTTCAAATGTTATCTGGACTGATTGTACCGGAACTCCCATAGGAATATCCAATGTAGACGGATCACCCAATATGTAAAGATGAGCCTGAACCACCAAAACCTTCACTTCAGGACCAAATCAATGATCTGAAAGATATGATAGACCAACTACTCTTGTCTATTGCAAGTGATTTTGCTAATGTCTTCGATGAGATAGCCTCATTGAAAACAGAATTAGCAGATCTACAACAACAAATAGATACAATAGAGTTGATTCCAGGTCCTCAAGGATTGCCAGGAATTAACGGAACAAATGGAGTGGATGGAAAAGACGGGATTAATGGAAAAGACGGAGAGAAAGGAGAACCTGGAGAGAAAGGTGAAAGAGGAGAACCTGGAGAGAAAGGTGAAAGAGGAGAACCTGGAGAGAAAGGTGAAAGAGGCCTTCAAGGAGTACCAGGAGTTGATGGCAAAGATGGTGTTGATGGAAAAGATGCAGACATATCTGATCTATCTTCTATTCTCAAGACATACTCAGTCCAGGGTGATCATAGCAAGATATCCACTGCCAGCTGTAATGATGGAGACATAGTTTTATCAGGTGGATGGACTAATCTTGGAAGAGGTGCCGGAGGTCCTCTATTTGCAACAAATAGTCAACCCACAGAAAATAATGATGGCTGGACAGTTACATTTGATTGGAAACTTAAACCAGCAAATACCAAAGGTACTGCAATTGCATATTGTCTAGATTTAGGCGAAACACATGTACCACCAGAAGTTCCACCAATTGAACCTGATGTACCAAGATGTTCTGGGGGTCCAAATCTTGACACTCGTTATGGTTCTCCATTTCCTATTTGTGATCCGCCAATCCATGATGTACCCCCAGTAGATCCACCAGTAATGCCACCCGTGGATGACGATCATGATGGAAAAGCAGGGGGATTGGATCCAATAGTATTTGGAACTTGGGCTTACATTGAACCAGGCAATGGTGACAGATGTAGAAATTCTCCGAATCCTTTTGACTACGATAATGATGGATTCAGAGAACACATGTGCTATTGGTATTCCCCTGAATCCAGAATCCTTCTAGCAGATTTCAATTCCAACCAACAGCTTGACAATGGCTACGAATTATTAAACATCAAAGGATTCGAAAATGCAATAGAGATATTGAGATTGTATCCGGAAATATGTCTTGTTTCAGATTGTTACATCTGGAAAGATATCAACAGTAACATCTTGGTTGAGGATGGTGAATTAGAATCATTCAGACAAATGTTCAACCTTTCAGGAATAATTTCATATCCTGAAGGCAAGATGAGTGATGATGTGTATTTGCCAGAGGGACGTGAAAGGGGATTTTACATCTATGGAGAAGCTTACGATGAAACACTTGATGAAAACATCTACGCCACAAAACCAACATACTGGATGAAAGGAATATAATTCCAACATCCTTTTTTCTTTTTTTATTTTAATTTGATCCTCTTCAGGAGGATCCTAGACTGTCTGTCAAGACTTTGAGGGCTAACTATTTGTCTTATCAGATGGATTTTGAACCTTCGGTTCTATGAGATTCACTTCAAGTGAATCAAGACCCTACGTCAGTAGTGAGGACTTTGAAGAATTCTCTCAAGAATTTTTTCATGAATTAAAAGATCTTATTTTAACAACCATCTCTGAATTATCCTATGAACTTTGAGAAATTCTATGAGGATGTGATGAACATAGACGAATCAATCCAGTATGCGATAATCCTGAGCAAAAACGGCGAAATCATCCATGGCGGATACAGGAAAGGTATGACTCCTGTTCTCACAGAGGACGAGCTGAAGATGGTCCACTTTTATGCCGTACAGAGATGGGACACGAGAAAAAACATAGAACACAGGATTGGAAAGACGAGATATTCCATGGGAGAATATGAGGTAATGAAGAGGATTTCATTTCCCATAAATGACAAATATTTGATGATGATCCACACTGAGACTCAAAATGACCATCAAAAGATAATATCAAAAATATTGGATTTAATCAAGAATATTTCAGATGATTGACACGTGATGATTGTCTATCAAGACCGAGGATTGGCGGATTTTCCCAAGAATTAAAAATTGGATAAATCATATCTATCGGGATTCACATGGAATTTCATTGGTGAAGAGAGTCTTTATCGTATTTAGGAAGAAATTTGTGAGAAAAGATAGCCGATATGAAAATCAATTAATCACGGTCTTTTCTGACTATGATGCTGCCTCTGGATTCAGTAAGACGTTATCAAGAGATGCTGACGATGACGAGGAATTTCTTGTTGCCGGTCTTACCATGGACAAATATGCTCTAGTTGACATCCCAACAAAAAATATCACCTGTAATTCATTGGATCTTAGAAAACACATTCCCTTTGATCTAAATCAGATGGAATGTTCTGTGTCCTGTACACTTTGTAAATCAAACTCATTGTACTATTGTAGGGAACACCACAGAGTTTACTGCTCAAAACACATTGCAAATCACTGAATGGCAGATACAGACAAGAATTCAACTTTCAAGTGGTTCAAAAAATTACTAGACATCCTTGTCCAGATCCCAAAAATCTTCCGGGCTGGTTGATTTTTTGTTGTTGTTACTGTTGGAGTTTAGTTCTTCATAACATGAAAGATGAATCCACTGTCCCTCCTGGTTTCTTATCATGTCTACACCAACCCGAATCACTTCATCACACTCTGGACAGTGTCTGAGGGATGACGATTTAACGGTTATGGCCAAGTGTTGTTAGTGTACGTCAAACTCTCTAAAATTAGTTTCTAATGATGTCCGATTAACTATTTTCTGAAAGGCCTGATTGCCTTGTATGTTCCATCCTTTAGCTGTATGAATAACGGTTGGTTGCCAAACGGGTTTCCTCTTCTATGTGATGCGAAAATCTTTCTGAACGAATCATTGTTCTTTGGTTTACAAACTTTTGATGCCTCATATGGATAGAACGGTTCCTTTAGTTTCTTTGACTTTATTGCCTTGATTACTATAGGATATGCTTTTGGTGCCATGATATGATGTTCTTTGGACATGGAAGTTAATATGGATTGGGCAGGATTCGTTCCAAGGAAAACAGTATCCCTTCAGACTATAATGATTAATTCTTGATTATGGTGAAGGCTCATGTTTCTGTGATGTAACGTATGTGTTGTTCTCATAAAGAAATCCCGAATCCCATGGATGGTTTGTCTCAGAGTTAAAAGTAGTCTCAGATATGCCAAAAACAATTCCACTGATTACAACTATGATTACTGTAAAAATTATTCCAATCATAAAGGAAGTTTTCATCTTATGAATTGTCTTATTACAATGTTCATAAAGAATTCTTTTGAAAATAATCTTAGATGTAATGTTGATTTGCTACAAGTGACAAATATACCAACACTGTTATGGGTATGCTGGAATACACCTGTCTCCAACCAGCTCATATCCCGTACCACATTTTGAATAAACTTCAGGATCAGTTACCACTTTTTCTGAGTTGTGGTCTACAAAGGAAGGATTGTGATTGACATCAAAATTAGATTCAAGGAATATGGTGATTGAACTCATGAAATTCTCCAGTCTCCCATTCTGAGGATGTTTCCCTACAATCCAACTCATCAAACACCTTGCTGTTAAACTGGTGCAGCTTGATGAAATTCTCTGTTGCTTCTATTTGCTTCTCAGAATATGGTTCTGTATCCTTTCCATAGTTGTAGCGTGAATAGTCTTCTGCCGATAGGATATTGCCATACAAAAGTAATTTCTGACATATGTGGAGTTCGTTAATCTGTGCTTCAAGTCCAGGTTCATCACTTATCTTGTCTAGGATATGTCGGTCCACTTGCTGTATGTGCCTGTCTGCCTCTAGATCAAACATGACGTTTGACATAAAAACAGTTCCCAGAATTATTGTAATGACAGATATGATTCCGACCATCAGGATGAACTTTCTTTTCAATGAAATGGATTTTCTGTTATTAGTTAATAATTTGTGTAGGGGAAAACAGATTTCTATCAACAAAATCAAGAAAATAAAACGTGAAACTATATCTAAATAGTATATTGCGAACTTGAGGGATTTTTGTCCATTTTGAGGAATTTCGTCAATTTCGTGCGTGATTAGCCCGTAATTTAGTACTGTATGTACAGTATGTAAAGTACGTACAGTATTTTGCCAGTACTGTATGTACAGTACGTACAGTACTTTTGGTTAAATTAGATATTCTCATATTATTTCATGAAAAAGACTGAGACAATTGCAATCATCAGACCATGGCTGGGAGGAAACAATCAATACTCCTTGTATGTCACCATCCCCTCAAAGATTGTGAAGATACTAAACATCACAGAAGACACAATGTTGGAAATTCGACTGCTTGAAGATCAAACCATAACAATCTCAGAGTATCTTCAAGACAACAAAAAACTACAAAAAACTCAAGAACCAATACAGAAACAACACCCCAAGATAGATGAAACTCCGAATCCATTGGATGGACATGAGTTCTAGGTACGGCTAAACCACGAACACCAAAACATCTTTTCTTTTTTCTTTTTCTATTTGTGATTCTTGAATTTCTTTTAGTCTGTTTGTGGTTGCCCATCCGTGATAAGCTGCAAATCCCATGACGGGCCATTTTACCATGTTCTTTCTTGCAGCTTCAGGATGTGATGATACCTCTGAAGCTGATTCTATCTCAACTGAGATTGCCTTGTCAGTCTCATACGAATATGCTATAAGATCAGTTCTGTCCTCATCTTTTTTTACTGACTGGTCTGCTATGGTTAGAAAATATCCTTTGGATAGGTAACTGTTCACTGCCTTTTCTGTAAGGTATGGAATGTCATCAGCTGTTCCAATCTTGGTGCTATCAAATGTGAAATACTGTTCTATGCAATGTTTTGATAGGACATATTTTGCATTTCTGTTATCCTCATCTAGTATTTCTAGTAGTTTCTGATCTACCATCTCATGCAAAATATCTGAGACATCATCTCGTTGGTCTGCCTTTAGTTTCTCTGTGATTTGTCCTAGCTGGAGTGACTCTCCTTTGTTTTGATGAAGCATCAGCATTATTTGCCATTGAGTCTTTTCTGGTAATGGTACAGTGATGTATCTCATCCATTTCATTGATTCAGTCTGGGCTTCTGAGATAAGGGATGTTGTGGATTGATTGATTCGGTGATATTTTGCCTTTTGAGAGGAGATAAACTGCTGTATTTTCTCATCAGAGTTGGGCATCTCAGGGGGTAATGGAAGCCAAAACTGGATAGGTGTGGGTTGTTCCTGACCTGATGCTGCCCTCATCTTGTATGTCCAGTGAAAGTCTTCTTGGGAGGCCATCTGCTGTGTTAGTTCCTTGGAGAACTTGGGATCCCAAATATTTCCTAACCTTGATGCATCCTTGCCTGAGATTCTACCAGCTAGTTGGGTTCCAGAGTTTCCAACTATTTCTTCTAGTAATTTGTCATCAATTTGTGCCATTGTCTGGTGAGCTAACAACATTCCCAAACGGTATGATCTGGCTTGAGATAAAATTAGTGGCAGTATCTGCAAATCCTTTACAATTTGAAATTCATCCAAAGCTAGAATCACCTGGTTTCTGTTCTCTTCTTTTAGCTTTGATGCTCTCTCTAAAATGGTAAACCAAAGTTTTATGACAAAAGCTTGAATTGCCAATGGTTGTATGTGGTGTGCAAGATTTAGTGTTGATATTCTAACTATTGTGTAATGACCTGGCTTGATTAGTTCCTCAAAGAATACTGTACCACGTCTCTGACAAAATACCTTTTTTAGAATAGGGTCTGTTGCAAACTGTTCGACCCTGTTTAGTAACGGTACAAAAGAGTCTGGCTTTAACGACGCAATGGATGATAATGCTTGCTTTAGCTCGTCCCCTGGCATTCCCAATACTTTAAACATTATCTGCAGATATTTTTCTCCCTCGTCTTGAAGCTGGATTATAATTTCATACATGTCAATGAAAGTTGGTGCATCGTTTTTGTAATACATGTAAAATAGTAACACACGAAAGATTCTCTCCATCTGGACAAAGGTCTGCTGCTGTCCATACCATTCCTTTACCATTTCCAAAAAGTAACCGACGTATCTTGATACTGTCTCATCTCTGTTGCCTTCAGAATATTTTGGTAATTCTAATGGATTAATTGAGAAACCAGTATCAAGTGGTTCCAGATAATGAATCATGTCATTACTAATTGAATCCTCTGAGCATTGCTGAATAAATTTCTCAGAATCCTCACCCTTTGGATCCAAGTAAATGAATGCATTTGGAAATGTTCCATTTAGGTTTGCCTCTTCTAGATGCTTTGCAATTACTCTGATTAGAGATGTCTTGCCAGAACCGGTTCCGCCAACGCAGTAGATGTGACGTGAAAAGTCAATTGGTGAAATGATGGCTGACTGCTCTTCAACTAGATTGTGCTGTGTGCCATATGTGATTGTGCGTGATTCCTCAAAATATCCGATGTTGAATCCGTTTTTGTTTACCAATTTTGAGGGTAATGAGACGTTTCTAGTTGTCTGGATGTGCCTAGTTGTGGTCGGGTTTGGCAAGTGAACAAACAAGGATAATTCACTAGGATTCAAAATAAGATAGGGCATTGGCTTTCTTGTCTTGTATTCAGCTGTAAGTAGTGTCTTTTCAAAATAGTCCTTGATAGAATTAGTCATGTAGTCTTTGGGATTTGGAATCAACCTCAAATCAAACATGGATAGCCTGGGATAATCTTTTTTGATTCTATGATTGATTGTAAGTGGGGCTCCTACCTTTTTGTATTTGGCATGGTAAAATGATTTGTAACTGTAAGAGTATTGTGTTAGATGATCATGTTTTGATTTTATCTGATCAAAAGAAAGTGACGGTTTTATGTTATTGTCATTATCTTCATCATCTTCTTTTTTCTTTGTTCCAATCAAACCTCTAACACTCATGACTATCTGAATGTCCTGAGTCTTTTTTGTGGAATCATGGAGTAATTCTTTGTAGTTGTTGTAAAAGTCAAGACCATTCTCAGGATTCTCATATGACTTTGTGTTTGTAAGATCATCAACCCATGTCCTGTATTTTTTGCTGGTGACATGCTTTATTCTTGTGTCTAGTCTTCTCTGATGATTTCTAAGATATGAGATGAAATTGTATGGTGCAAAGACAAATTGAATCCATGCGTTTTCATATGCCTGAATAGAGTTTGAAAGGTTTGTAATCATCTGATTTTGTTGTGATGTAGTATCCAAAACAGTAGAGTAGTGTCCATGCTGCAATGACACATCAAATATTTCATAGGATGATTCTGATGGAGAAAACCATTCAGGAATTGTCTCTTGTTGCGACACAAAAGAAACATTTGGGTACACATTTTGAAATGATATCTTGTAGTTTGCCAAATCCAATTTGTTTTGGGCAGATAGAACATACTTTAGCTGCTTTACATTTCCATCCCACCAAATCTCAAAGGAGCGAATCGTCTCAGGGTTTGGTGAAATTAGCTCAGGAATTGTCTGGATTGCTGATTTTACATCCATAGATATTGGTACCTTTAGCGAGCAACAGGTGATGTGAGGATTTGATTGCCCTAGAAAGTCTCTTGTTTTATCTAATAGACCTGACTGTTTTTCTTGTGATAGTGACCAGAATTTACCCAAATGAAATCAAAATTATATAATGACTTTTGATAAAAAGAAAATTTATTTTTAATCAATTTTTCATTTTACGATAATATGGTCGATAAAAATAGTTAATAGAGAAATTTTTTCATGAGGGATGTTGTCGAACCTGATACTCCTCATAAAAGAAAATAAAACGGTAACAGGATTTGGAGTTTTTGCCTTAATTATCGGTATATTGTTTAGTATCTTTGGAGGAGGAATCTTTGACGGTATAACTGGAGTTACTGATCAAAACAAAGTAGATTCTGAGAATATTGAAGACGTCAAAAAAGATCTGAGGAAAATACTCAAGCAACTCGGAATTGAAGAAGAACTAAATCCAAATAATTCTGTGGACATATTAAAAGAAGAGCAGGAAGAGATAGAAAATTTATTTAAAAATAAGATCCCAGTTGATTCAGAATTTCTTTTATTACAAGGAAATTATTTTTATCACTTGAAAGATTACAATAGATCTATTCAAAACTATGATAAAATTTTAGATCATGATAAGAACAGTTTTGTGGTATTAAACAATAAAGGTTTAGCACTGGACTCGCTTGGACTTTATGAGGAAGCTATTGTTTGGTATGACAAAGCACTTGAGATAGAACCTAATTATGTTAACACGTTAAACAATAAAGGTTTGGCATTGTATAATCTTGGACTTTATGAGGAAGCTATTGTTTGGTATGACAAAGCACTTGAGATAGAACCTAATCACGTTGTTACGATAGGTAATAAAGGATTAACATTGAGCTTTCTCGGTCTTTATGAAGAGGCTATTGTTTGGTATGACAAAGCACTTGAGATAGAACCTAATCACGTTGTTATATTGGATAACAAAAATATTATTTTGCAAATATTAAAAAATTCATAAGACTCTAAATGCTATCTGTGCAACATAGATAATAATTCAGGTAATAGCAACAAAACCAACCCAATCATCATAAACAAAACAAATGGTGCCGCATTTTGCACAAATCCTTCTCCTTTCATTTGAGGAGAAATCTCTTTGTTTCTAGAAATCAACACAAATGATCTGTTCCTTGGAATTGCAGGATATTGGTTCTCAGATAATATGACAAATCTCTCGTATCCTCTTCTCCTGTGAATGAAAAAGATAGCTAGAATTTTTCTGTATAATGATTCTCCTACAAATTCGCTGAACAATGATTTTCTTTTCGTAGACATCAAATCCATTACATTGAGGGTAAAATTGTATAGAACAGTCGCAAATACAACCATAATCAATGCCAGTATTGTGCCTAAGATTGGAATCATGACAAATTCATAGTGTATAGGTAAGATTACTGCAATTGATATGATGCCAAACATGTCACCCATTCCGACAAATCTGAGTCTATACAGTAAAAATGCAAATACACACGAGGTAAAAAATGAAATTACATGATATGCAGAATACGACTCATAGTCAATCACATGTAAAATACAGCCTACCCCAGAAAAAACAATCCATAAAATGTCTGGAATCTTTCTTGTCTTGTAATCATAGACTGATGCAATCCCAAACAACATCAGCAAAATAACAATTCTAATCTGAAATAATTCCATCTTGATTATTCATTACAAATATGATAAAACCAAAAGGAAAAAGGATCCAATCTCAATGCCACTTTTCTGGCATTCTAATTGGATCCTTTTGAGAAAAGATTTCCAATCTTAGGATCAAATCTATTGTTTTCAATTATATGATTAATGCATTTTTCATACGTATCATTACACCACCCATACAAAGAGTCAAGATCTTTATCGTATCTTTCAAAAAAAGATATCATGGGTTTTGTCATTTTGATAAAATCACCATTCACAACATACACAAGATGTCTTTCTTTCAATAATTGTAGTGATCTTGAAATGTTTCTTCTTTTGTAAATTGCAGTGGACGAAGAGATGTCATGATCATAATCTTTCTCATAGAATCGCCTAAATGCAGATAACTGGTAGAATAATTCAGGATTGGTCTTTACTCTATGATATGTCTCTGCTAGCAGACACAGCGAGAGAAAAGATATTCCATCTAATCTCTGACAGATAACAAACCATCTGCCTTTTTGGGTAATGCAATATCTTCCTCTGTTTTTTGATTTGAGATATCCTGAATATTTTAGTACCAGGGTAATCTTTTTTGTGTAAAGAGATGGTTTTTTGATTGTCTCAACCATCTCAAAAAGAGAAAATTCTGAAACGTCATATGACGTCTCAAGAATTCTTGCTGCAACAGAGTCTTTCTTTATGTTGTTCCGATACAGCATCAGACCTTTGACGTGATGGTTATCATCACTATCCTCATGGTACAATGCTAATCATTCATTCCAAAATATTGTGTATCGTTGAGTCTGGTCTTTCTGGGATTCAGCAAATGATTTGAGATTATCTGTTCCAGAGATATTTTTGTGGCGTATTGCAGATATGCTACTATTTCTACCATCTCCATCACCATTTCCCATTCCAAGAAACTTTGTCACATCCAACGGAATGGAATAGAGTCTCTTTGATGGCATCTGCTCAGTCTTTATGATTCCCCTGGTGGATTTGGAATCCACTTTGGTCACTGCACCGTTTTTCTTGTCTACCAAATAGTTTGGCTGTCCTCGCTCATCTGGAATGACTAGCATGTTTGGAATCGTGTCAATAATCTGTTTTGTCTTTTTTGATACTGGTTTGGTTTTTTGATTGTCTCTTTTTTCTTTTTGATTCTCCTTTGTTGCATTGTTACTTTTTGATGTTGTAGTTGTTGTTGATTTTTCTTCTTCAATCTTTTTCCCAATATCTTCTATTTCAACAAATTCTGCAACAGTTGATTCTTCTCTTTTGTTTTCTGCATGAGTTGCATCTTGTCTTACCAATTGCAGAATAGAGTCAATCTGTTCTGGAGTCATCCAAAAGAATTTTGCATCATTTATTGTCTGCAAATCAGATTCAATGATTTGAATCAGTTTGAGTTGTTGTTTCTCATCTGAGACTCTGGAAATCTTTTCAAGCATGTAAATTGGAATGCTTGCCTGAATTGCAGTCAGTCCTTTTCTCTTTGAGAGTTCTGTTACCATTTCTTCAAGTTTTGAGATTGCAGCTTCGGAAATGTTGTTGGTAGTTGTTAGCAGTCGTGTGTATTGGTTTTTTTCTATTCCAAGAATTTTTAGGACAGATAACTTGTCTGTCTTTAGTCTTTCTTGCAGCGAATCAACTGAGCTGTAAATTAATGGTGTGTTGATTACATCATTTGACATTACATCTCTGAAATGCTGTACCATTACATCTGATAATTTTTCATATTCCTCAATGATGCATCTTACATTCTTTTTTGATTGTGTGCAGCCAAGAATCACGTCATAGTGGTTTATTGCATACACTTTACCGTTAACTCTTCCAAGTCTTACTACAGGAAGGTCTTCTGTTTTCATTGATGCGTACCTTTGAATGCTTGACTCCATGACAATGCCAACATTTTCTGGAAGCAAACTAATGGATCTGGCATCAATTGTAAACAATTGACTCATTGTAGCATCAGTAGACTGTTCAGTGGACAAGGATGCAGTGTTACTCAATTTGTGTAGCACCTCAATATTGCCATGCCTGTGGCCTTTTTTGTCAGCGTCTTATAGTCTGTATTTGGAAATGATTCCATCAGAACATCCAGATATTTCTCTGAATTTTTCCTTAAAGTAGACACATCAGAGATATTGTACTCTTTTTGTGCCTGCTGGACAAACAGATTCAGGTAGAATCGTCTCTTTGTCTCCTGAGAGTCAAATGCAGGAATGCAATCACCTTTGAAGATGATTCCTTTCTGGTCTGATGCTTTCTTTACGCCAAGGCTGCTGCAGACAATCTCCTGTACTGATTTCTCCTCATATGGGATTGCCCTGTTTTGAAGAGTTTGGTATATGGCATGACACATCTTTTTTGCCTTTGTCAGACTGGATTTGTCATGAGTAAATGCTACCCAACAGTCTTCTGAAATAGTGCTGTTCAGTGACAGTTTCCTGCACACATCAGAGAACGCCAAAAGATTCTGATCTGATTCATGTGTATGAAATTTTGATGACGTGATTTTTTGCTCATCATGTGGGTCTCCACCAACTTGCTTTCTTTGGTGAAGGTTGAGATTTGTCTTGCATAGCATTTCATACGGTATTGTGTTTTCTATGTCTTGGAATGATGTTTCTTCATTTTCCAGAACCACACCGCATATTTTGCAGACAGTCTCGTCTTCAAAGGGGAGAAAAACAATTTCTGGTTTTGCGCAATAACATGATTGCATAGAAATTAAATTTTGTCTCATGTCGGAGCTCTTTGTAATTGAGTTATAAGGTTATGAGGGAAAGCAATTAATTTATGAAGATTTTAATGTCTTGAAAATATCAATCAAAGATAATTTATTGAAAATTGTTTGTCACATTTGCAATTATGACCTGTTATTTTTTTACAGTTCAATCCCGTGAATCTCTTTCATGTGTAGAACAAGAGCAGAATGTTTTTTTGCAACAAAGTCACATTCCTTGCAACTGTATAATTTCTGTTGTCGTTCAGAGCCTGGCTTTCTCGCCATCATGATTCTCTCCAGTTGATGTCACATGCTGTGCATTTACCAATGTAGCCCCCATACTTTTTGCAGAACTTTATGATGGTACCATCACCGCAGTTATCGCATGGTCCCAGTCATTCTTCTGGAATCAGCATGAATCCTTTCTTGTATTTTGTCTTTTCAGTCATGATGATTTTTCACTTTTCTTTGTATTTTTAAAATGCGGTCTTGTTCTCAGCTTTACTCCACAGCAAGGACAATAGATTCCATCCCAATCAATAAACATGTTGCATTTTTGACATCGCTTTTCCCCGTTTGCATATCTGAAGCTGATGCCTTTTCGTTTTGATTTGTATTTGGCACATATACCGTTACATCCTGTTGTCATGACGGTTACCTTTCTCTGACAGAAAACAGTACAAAATAAAAAAGAGAAAAACTATTCTCCCTTGGCCTTGTCAACGCCTTTCTTGGCAGCATCTTTTGTGCCTTCATAGGCTTTGGAACCTGCCTCAGCACCTTTCTCGACTCCCTTTTTGCCTAGATCTACTCCCTTGTCTACGCCTTTTTTTCCTAGTTCTGCTCCTTTTTCGACACTCTTTTCGGCAGTGTCTTTGATTTTCTTTAGAAATCCCATGAAATGATATACAGTCAGAAGATTGTAAAGATTTCTACAAGACATGCAGATTTGTATATGATTTTTCTTTTTACAGCAAAATATCTTGTTCTTTTTGGATTATTTTCTTAGATTGGAGGAATTTCTCCTTGTAAATCCTGTTTCTTGGCATGGTCCTCAGTCTGTGTCCACAACATGGACACCAAAGTCCCTCCCAATTTATGAACAGTTCACAAGATTGACACCTCTTCTGTCCGTTTGCATATCTAGAGCCCCCTTGTGTTTTTGTTGCCTTGTATCTGTCACATACACCTTTGCACTTTGACACTTTTTGTCTGCGCTTTTGTCATTCTTTTATGTGTTGCAACTCATTATTTTCTTGTTTGTCTCTTTTTTCAAATACAATCCACACAGAATCATACGGTGCGCAATGTTTTGTGGAATGACCCTTCTCATCTAAGAATTTGATTCGTCCCTTTTGAAAATAAACATGATCTGCAGTTCCCTGAACATACTTGTGCCACCATCTGGTTCCGGTCTTGGAATATGTCAAGATGATGCAAGATAAATTGTTCTTGACATGTTGAGAGTATGCGAATTCCATAAACTCTGAGACTTTTGAATATGGAGGATTCATGAAAAAGTCTTTTGTTATGGAATAGTTGAAACAATTCTGTTCTTTTGTTATGTAATTTGACACAACATGATTCGTATGACTTGCACAGATGTCAACTTGTGGATAAACGTCATATTTCTCACATATTTTTTGGAATAATTCCTTTGGTGTGCCATATTCATCTTGGACGTTAATTGAACCAAGATGTTGAACTGATCTTGATTTCATTTTACCTTCTTGTCCCGTCTATGATAACGAAGTCTTTTGCTACAACATATACAACATAACCTGTCACAAGAAAACCATGTCCTGCAGTAGCTGCAAAACCTTAATCCCTGTTCATACTTTTTCTGCCCCCACTTTGTTGTAACGGAATGTCTTGTACAGATACCACGGCAGTGTCCACCTGCACGTAACCCCCTGAATGATTTCTTTTGATTACAATTTTGTGTAGTTTCTGAAAAGATTTCACTCATTGAGTCAAACCTCTCATCTGTAGGATTCTGTGACCGTGTTTTGTGATTATTCCACTACAATGAATGCAATAGAACAGGTCAATTGCATGAACTCCCAGTTTTTGATACTTTAGCTTGTAGCATACCTCATTGCATTCCTTGCACAGAACATGTGTTCGATGATCAGGCTTTTTGTAGGCACATTTTCCGCATTTCCCGTAAAATCGCCAACATAGTGCAGTTGTGTTGTTGCTGGTACTGCCACAATCAGGACATTTCATCACATTATAGTAATCAGGATTTGATCTCTTTGCACAGTTTGCACATTGATTCCACAATTCCCATGACTTGCCATATCTCTGGCTTGTGATTCCACAACTGATGCAAGTTCGTATCACATTATCATCTCCATTTACTTTACCTTCTGATATCTCCCAGGTTTTGGCTCAAAGTATTGTGAGGTTCGATTCAGATTGGGATTGAATCTCTTCCAGTAAGAATGTGCAGACTCTTTTGTCTTCCAGTGATCTTCATGAGTTAGCATCTCTTCTATCAAATCTGATTCAGTAAAGGAACAATCAGCAGAATTTTTCTCCAGCTTTCTTACTATACTTACAAATGCATCATCCTTGTTTGCTGCCTTGTCATAAAGATTCATTCCAACCAATTTACCTTCAGTGTTCATCCCAAGTGACATCAGGCATTCCTTCATGAACTTTATTGCCAATCTGACACAGACTGAATCTACAAAATCTCTTTGCAGAAACTTTGCGATTGCAGTTGAAATTCTGATTAGCTCTATCTCCTGTCTTGTCTCAAATGGCAGATCAGAATCTGAATCCTGTTCCACTCCCTCAAAGAACTCTGCAAATGATATAATCTCTTTTTCTGCTTCTGCAGACAGTTTTGGTTCCAGCTTTCTGCAATGTGAAATCAATCCTGCAAGCTTTCTTTCAGAAAATATTGGCTTTACTGTATCTCTTTGCTGTATCGTGTCAATGATGTGTTGTAACCGTTTGGCAGTATGATGAGTCTTGAACACCCTGACAATCAAGAATCGTGACAGTAACTCAGATTCAATTGGTTTTAGATTATCCATTAGGGTTTGCGCGTTATTCCATCTTCCGTTTTGCGGATTCCCGCATGCAACTATGGTGCAGTTGATTGGGGTTTGTATGTTGAATGGATTCTTGTTGTAGGTGGCAATCTGCTGCTCCATTGTGGTGTTGAGTTCCTGCCGGGTTGTGCCCATCTTGTCTAGCTCATCTAATGCCAATAGTTCGTGCTTTACCACCAGTCCTGCCTTGAGGATCTTCCTTTTGCCCCAGTCCTCCTGGGAGTACATCAACCCTCTTGCGCTTGCATTTGGGGCATCAGCGTAAATCGCAAG
>NZ_CBDCVU010000001.1:0-11131 GCF_965223225.1 Candidatus Nitrosopumilus sp. | reverse complement strand
AACTTTATCTTGTGTTTGTGTAGCGTAGAAAATACGCCTGCCTCATATGCCCCTAACGAACCCCCTCCTTGAAGAATAAGCATAGTTTCAAAACCTTGTGTTTTTTCTTGATATCTGTCAGTTTTCTTGTCAGTCATT
This sequence comes from Candidatus Nitrosopumilus sp., assembly GCF_965223225.1. Lineage (GTDB taxonomy): Archaea > Thermoproteota > Nitrososphaeria > Nitrososphaerales > Nitrosopumilaceae > Nitrosopumilus. The sequence goes on along the minus strand of NZ_CBDCVU010000001.1, from coordinate 10,993 downwards.
TTTCCTACTCCACGTAGTGGTGAGATACAAGATCATCATAGAACCGAATAGATTTGACGCTGACAAACTCCAGCATCCCGTACCTTGAAAGCTCCCTTCCAAATCCACTGTTTTTTATCCCGCCAAACGGAATTCTAGGATCAGAGACGACGACATTATTGACACTAACAATTCCAGATTCAATTTTGTCGGAAAGAACTTCGGCAGTTTTGAGATTCTCAGTCCAGATACTTGCACCCAGACCATACTTGCTATCGTTAGCTAGTCGGATGGCCTCGTCCTCATCTTCTATTATCGTTATTGGGGCTATGGGACCAAATGTTTCCTCGCTTGCAACATCCATGTTATCTTTTATGTCTGTCAATATTGTCGGTTTGTAAAAATAACCTTTGCCGTCATGAAGCTGCTCTCCCCCTGTCAAAACATTGCACCCTTTCTTCTTTGCATCTTGTACCATTTCAGATATGCGGTCTAGTGCATCTTTGTTCACAAGCGGTCCCAAGTCAGAGTTTTCAGATAACGGATCACCTACCACAAGCTTTTCTGTTTTGTGGATAAATTTTTCTGTAAACTCTTCTGCTACTTCCTTTGAAACGAAAAATCGTTTTGACGCAATACAGCTCTGTCCGCAGTTGATGAACCTGCCTTTAACTGCACCATCTGTTGCCTTGTCAATGTCTGCATCATCAAGTATGATAAAGGGATCGCTTCCGCCCAACTCTAGGACACATTTTTTTAAATTGGCAGAAGCTCTTTTGCCAACTTTTGCTCCTGCCTTTTCACTTCCAGTAAATGTCACCGCATTGATGTCCGAATCAATCAAAGTTGTCGCAGAGTCGGAATTTCCTATCAGGGTATGAAATATCCCTTTTTTTGCATCAATTTCTTTGAATGCATTTTCAATTTCAATTCCAGACTGGAGGGTTGCGCTTGCGGGTTTTAGCACAACCACATTACCTGCCATAAGGCTAGGCGCTGCAAATCTTAATGCCTGCCAGTAAGGAAAGTTCCACGGCATTATGCTTGCGATAACTCCTAACGGCTCAAACTTTATTGTGCTTTTTCTTGCATCCGTGTTTAGTGTCTCTTCCTGAAGAAAGATTTGGCCATTGTCTGCATAAAACTCCATGGCCCATGCACACTTTTCAACTTCTGATTTTGACTCTTTGATAACCTTCCCCATCTCGTTTGTGGCAACCTTTGCAAGTGTTTCCGAATTTTTTTTGAGGTATTCTGACATTGCGTGAAGTGTATTTTTTCTTTCCTCGTCTGCGGCCTTCCATGAGTTAAATGCATTTCTCGCGTCATCTACTGCCTGTTTTATCTGATTATTTGTCACTACTGTAAAAGTGGAAATCTTTTCTTCCGTTGCCGGATTTGTAGTGGTGATGGTTGCCATAAGTCAGATTACTTGTCCACTTTTTTGGCAATCACAAAAATGAAAATAAATGAAATTCGTCATGGCAACAACACTATGGCTTAAGTACTGCTCTTCCAACTATGTTACCATCATTTAATTCGTTCAGCGCTTTTGTGGCATCTTCAAGCTTGAATGTCTTTGACACGACCGGATCCACCTTGTTTCTTTTTACCAGATCAACCAAGTCGGCAAGATCTGCAAGCCTTCCAGTGTATGATCCAATTATGGTATGGCTCTTCATTGGGAGCAATGGAAGGTTTATCTCAGCAGAACCTCCAAAAAGACCAACCAGAACAAGCCTCCCTCTTTTTTTCAGTATCTCCAAATCGGCTTCTACAGTTTTTGGTCCGTTCACAAAATCAATAATGGCATCAGGTCCCAGTTTGTTATGGGTCAGTTCCTTTACTTTGTCCATAAAATTATCTGATTTTGAGCTTATTGTGTAATCAGCACCAACCTCTGATGCTTTTTTCAGGCGATCATCATTCAAGTCTATGGCAATGATTGTCGGATTAAACAAGGCTTTGGCTATCTGAATTGCGGTTAGTCCTAACCCGCCAATTCCAACTATTGCCAGACTCTGTTTTGGGGATACTTTGGAATTCTTTACTGCATTGTATGCCGTGAGTCCGGAACACGCAAGGGAGCACACTTTGTCCGAATCCATGCCTTCAATGTCGACAAGATACTTTTCATCGGGGACAAGGACCTTTTCGGCATATCCCCCATCTTGGTATATTCCCAGAGATTGAGGATCATCACACACATGCTCATCACCTACCTGACATGCAGAACACGTACCATCACCTATCCAAGGATACACCAAGACATGCTGGTTTTCTTTGAATTTAGATACGTCTTCACCCACAGACTCAACGGTTCCTGCTATCTCGTGGCCCATTGTCAGGGGGAAATTTACACCTCTGTCTTCTACCTTCATAATTTTGCCATCTTTTCCTTCGTATCCTCCTTGCCAAACGTGAATGTCGCTATGGCACACACCTGATGAATCTACTTTTACAATTACTTGCCTTCCTTTGGGTTTCGGAACTTCGATCTCAGTTATTTCCAAGTCTTCTTTTGGTTTTATTACTTGGGATGCCTTCATGTCTTACTCTTTTCTGATTTAAAAAACGGATTTGACTCAAACATGTTTTTCCATAGTTCCAAGACATTTCCCATTCCATCATTCCAAACCTTCATGGAATTTTCTGACTCTTCAACACTTTTCTTGAAATTTTGGGATTGGAATTCCAAGGCTTTAGTCATCTCGGAGATTAAGTTGTTTGTGATTTGAAACACATAGTCATTCATCGCAGAACTCTCGAAATTTTTTTCAAATATTTTTTTGTCCTGTAAAAGTCTGTCCATGAATGATTTGTTTGAATTCAGGAATTTTATCTGAAAATGTGAAACTGTTTTATGGTAATCCTCAATTATGTTCTCCATTGTTTTGTAAAAATTCTCCACATTCTTTTTGTATTTTGGATCAAAGTTATTTTCTTGGGATTTTTCGTTGGACAATTAACAGCAAATATTTTTTTTAATAGATAAACATATTTCCAAATCCAAATATTATTTTTACTTACACTTCAAAACAATGTGATGTTTTGTAACATTTGTTTCAAAAATGATTTCTGAATTTATTGCGTCAACAAACTATGTTCGCATTGTTTACAGAGTCTGTTTTTCATCATAGTTATTCAATCGGGTTATGTCCCGATGGGAAAACAGATCAAGAAACCAGTCAACACCTATCCTTATCTTCTTTTCCAAAGTGGGAATTGCAGAAATATAGTATTGCTTCCATACAAACCAAGCCATCAGTCCCTTCAATCTGTTTCCAAATATGATGGCGACTGCATTTTTTTGACCAATCTTTGCCATGGTACCTTTGGTGCTGTGTGAAAAAACAGAGAGGGGCTTATTTTTACTGTCAATTAATAAAATTAAGTTCTTGGCAGCAATCTCAGCTTCAGCTATTGCATGTTGAGCCGTAGGTGGATACATTTCTCCAGTATCGGAGTTCTGGATGGAGGCACAGTCACCAATTGCAAAGACATCAGGATAATTTTCAAGTTGAAGGTGTTGGTTTACCTTGATTTTGTCTTGGTCGTCCTTTTTGCAGTCAAAGTTCTTGAAAACGGGATCCATTCTCAGTCCTGCAGCCCAAATTATTGTGTTGCAAAAGATTTTTTCATTATTGTCAGTTTCAACAAAATTATCTCCTACATTTGTGGCCTTGGTGCCTGTAATGATGGTCACATTGTTTTTTTCAAGTGTGTCCTTAGCATATTTTCCCAAAACTTCTCCAACCTCAGGTAATATGATCTTGTCTGCTGCAACAAGCATAACGTTTAGTTCGTCAAGTTTTATTCTACGATAAAACTTGCTTACAGATTCTCGCAGAAAATCGTTAAGCTCTCCAATGGTTTCAACTCCTGAAAATCCTCCCCCTACAACAACAAAAGTCAGCAGCTCTTTTCTTGTTTTCTTATCTTTTTCATGTTCTGCACTTTCAAGGCATTCGATTACGTGGTTCCTTATCTTTATGGCATCAATCATCGTTTTTACAGACAACGAGTTTTGTTGGATTTCTTTGTTGCCAAAGAAATTTGTTCTGCTGCCTAAAGATATAACCAGATAGTCATACGCAATTTGAGATTGTTCTGACTTTTTATTTTTGTTTTTGTTTAGAAAAACATTTTTTCTCTCAAAATCAATCTCAGAAACCTTAGCTTGCAAAAATTCTGCCCTCTTGCAAAATGTTCTAACTGGAGTTGAAATGTGTCTTGGCTCAACAGTCCCAGTTGCCATCTCTGGGAGCATTGGGGTAAAGAGAAGAAAGTTGTTCTCACTTATCAGCATGATGTTGATGTTTACATTGTCTTCAAATTTCTTTTGTACTTTTCTCAAAACATGAACACCTGCAAACCCCCCTCCCAATATGACAATTTTTTTCATTTCAGGGGATGGGCTGTCATGCACATACTTTTGATGATGTTCCCAGGTGCTTATCTTTGAAAACTCAATATTACAAACGTGACACAGATAATTTGCTCCAAACTTACGTGTAAAAAAAGAAGATATGGTACCAAGGGCAATCCCCCATATGAGATGCATCAAAAAAGAATCACGTAATTGAACCAAAAGTCCCTCTTCTATCTGCTGTATTACCATGTCATTAGATAGGTCTGGATTGGTTTTTGTAAGAACCTCGACTGTGGTCGGATTCAACAATACCTGAGTTACAGGAATTGCAAATACAATGAATACGACAATTCCTGAAACAATTCCGTACATTATTCCACGGGAGATTTTCGAAAGATTGAACCTAACTATCCTGTGCAACATTATTCCGGTGACTATTCCAATAGCTGTTGCAACAAAAAGATGTAAAATAAAACCAATCATTGGATCTGATGAATTTACAACATCTGCCATCACAAGCAGTGTAGTCAAATAGGAGGAATCGCCTACAATATCGGAAAATATTCTGGGAATGTGCATGGTAAATGCACCCACAACAGAACCGATTGTTACAAAAAACACTTCTCTTTTTAGAGAAAAGTTCACAGTTGGCTTGTCAACTGTATTGGCTGATCTGTGATTGGTCCTATGTGTTCCCATCCTGAATTTCTGCATCTATAGTTTAAACCATTTTTTCCAAATTCTTGGAAACATTTGACATTTTTTGAAAGAAATACAACTGGAAACAGTTTCAAAAGATTTATGCAAACTATGGATTAAGATTTTGTTTTTAACACTTTTCCTAATGTGAGTTATTCAATGTAATTTTTTTCTGCTGCTTCAAGTTTTGCTTCAACTTTTCTTATGACCTCATACAAAGTGGGCAAATTGGATTTAACAATTTCAGAAGGAGTAAATACGTCACCATAACCACTTCCTTTTCTGACAACCAAATTGTGGTTTTCCAGAATTTCAAGATTGTACTGGACAGTTTTGTAATCGATTCTTAGTTTTTTTGCTATGTCTAATGTATTCAAAGAAGATCCCACAATCTCACATAGTATTCTTAGTCTGGTATATCTTCCACCCATTCCAGTAAAAACAGAGGAGAATATTTCATTTGCATGCTTGTCTATTTTGATGTTCTCAAGATTTGGAACATCCCTGAATATTTTTTTCTTGCATAGAGAATCAAATGGCACGGAAAATCAGTCTCAATATTGTATTTAAATCAAATACCAAATTCTGATTTTTACTTATATTACACATCACGTTACAAATCTGTAAAATATTACCTTCTATTCACATGTCTGGATAAACATTTTGAATGATCATGATAAATGAAATGAGAAATCCTGCTGCAGTTGCCAATGAGATCAACGATCCTCCAAGTTTGAATACTTCTGGCATCATGGTTTCAGCAAGCATGCCCAAAATTGCTCCTGCTGCAAAAGATAACAGGATAGCTACAGTTGCATCATCTACTCCAGATAACAACATAAATCCCAATGCAGATGCAGTAACATTTGATGCTGTTACTATTCCCCATAATACCAAAATACGATTAGAGTTCTTTTTGTAAATCTTCATGATGTTTGAACCTGCAAGTGCTTCTGCAAAGTTGGAAATCGCAATTGCAATGACCAGAGAAAATCCAATAGTACCTGAAATCAATATTGTTACTCCGATAGACAGGCCTTCTGGAATGTTATCTAGCAGTGAACCAAGCGCAAGTGACAGACCTGAACCCTTTGTGGGTTTGTTCTCGTCTTGATTTTTCCTCTTGATGACGAATTTCTTTATTATGAGCCTGTTCCCAAATCCAAAGATGACGACTCCTATAGCAAATCCGATAGAAACTGGAACTACTCCTCCAAGATGGTATGCCTCTCTCATCAAAGAAAATGTGATTATCGAGATGAGACTGCCGCTTCCTACTGCCATAATAATTGCCACGATTTTTCTGTCTATCTCCAAAAATCTTGTAATTGTTGCACCAAGTATTAATGGGATGCTGCTTGCAAAGGACCATACTATGGCATTCTCTAGACTCAAAATCCTTGATACTGGATAATATTCATAAAAGAACTTTGTTCTAAATTCAATCCTTTCAAATTATTTTATGATTTTAGATATATGATGTGAAGTGTGCTAATCGTTCATACAGTCATTTTTGGTTTTTCATCAAAAATGTCATGGGATTCAAAAATACTGGCAACCATTTTTATAATTTGTTCGATACTGGCATTTCGTTCTGCCGATATCAATGCAAGATGATTGTATTTTGGTATAGGCATATTGATCAGAACTATGTTGTCACGATAAGTTACAATGTGATTGACATTCCCAAGATTCTCGTTGAATTCTCCTTTCATGGATACCTCCAGTCTTGATTGCATATACAGCATTTGTCTTTGGTCATCATTGTCCAATGGTTTTATGTTGTCTTTGAAACCTCCAGCCACAATCTTGCCCATGGTGTTTATTATGCCACAAAATCTTATTTTTGGCTCATCACTTATCTTGTTGCAGATCTTTTCAAGAACTTTAATTTGTTCAAAACCTAAAGAACCTGTACCATTCAAGCCAATCAAACAATGTTACGTAATCATAAAATAAAAAACTGTTCCCAACTTTTTTTGTGTTTATCAGTTATTGCAAGTAGTTAGAATATTATCAATTGATTAAAAAACACAAATGTTTGCGAGAATTCATAATCTAATTTTTTCCAAACCAATCATTTGGAAAAAATGTTAAATGAAATTAATTTTCTTTGTTGACATGGCAAACATAGAATCGCCAAACAAAGCCAGTTTAGTTTTCAAGACTCCCGCATCAAGTAACATTGCAAACATTGGAGTCCTGGCAATCTTAGAATCGGAATTGCGTTTGGTTTTCTTTGGGCAAGTAGTGGAAAACTAATGGATCCGGACAATGTTTGGTCAGAAACGTTGCAAAAGATGGCTGGGAATGGATCCGGCAACAGCTGTCAGCATGGCAACATTGATTGGTTCCTTAGAATTAATTTCCGGAATTCTGATTCTTGTAGGCAGTAATAACTAGGCCTGCAGCAGCATTTCAGATCATTGTTTTGGTTGCAGCAATGATAATGTTTGGGTTTGACTTTACAAAGGGTCCTGCCATATGGAAAGATCCTGCATTGCTGGGCGCAGTAATCATGTTGATTCTTTATGGAGCAGGGAAATTCAGCATTGATTACAAGATTGGAAAAATACTGAACGGACAAACATGAAATTAGGGATTGTTTGTCTCTCATCAGGAAGAGTACAAATTCATTTTACAAGAAATTCACTGCCTATGTAAGAGTCTAGGGGTACTTTTGCTAGATTCTTCCAGGATGGGATTTTCTTTGGGTTATCAGCTTTTGGCTGCGGGTAGGCCTTGCTTGTTTTGCAACCTTTCCCTTGTTCAGGCTTTTGCCTTGTTTTTGCAGTTTTCTCCTCCCTTTGATCCTCATCTTTTGGTTCTTTTGATCGTCTTCTATCTTCTCAATTATCATCTTTAAAGTGTCAATCTCTTTTTTGGTTAGATTCATACTTGACAGAACAAACCATAGTAAATAAAATTAATTAAGATTCTATCACCTTGATTTCATTATCAGAAAAATCTTGTCAAGACTTTCCTGGTTTTTGTAGGTAGTACAAGCAGACATGGTGTCAAATTACTAATTCTCTTAATCTGAATTCTGAAATCATATTTTACAGTTTTTTTATTGTACAAAAAATTTAAAATCAAAAAATTAGATGCAACCTGTTCTAAATATTTCTCTTCTTCAAACATCACTACTAGTTTCTATAATAGCTGAAAATCTATTCTATAGTTCATTATTTTAGGTATGATTAGAAGAGAGAAGATGTTTTAGACAATCTTACAAAAGATTGCAGATATTTTTTTCCACGTGGGTCTTATTTTACTGCCTAATCTGTAATCAAAAACAGTATTATTTTCTTTAAAAGACTTTTCTTGATTTGAACCTTATTGGGAAAATCTTTATGGCATAAATTATTAAGCTAATTTCAGATTTGAATATTGCGATAATTTTAGGCTCTGTCAGACAAGACAGAAACGGTGCCAAGGTAGGCCATTGGATTACAAAAAAGATTTCAGAACGAGGTCACAGAACAATGGTAATTGACCCTATGCAATTGGATTTGCCCATCCTAGACAGAATGTATAAAGAGATGAAAGAGCCCGAACCAAAATATAAAAAACTGCATGAGATGATATATTCTGCTGATGGGTATGTTCCAATAACGCCTGAATACAACCATACTGTTTCGGGGGCCCTGAAAAATACGCTAGACTACTGTTTGGAAGAATATTTTTTCAAGCCTTCTGCAATAGTTTCATACTCTGTCGGTTCTTTTGGAGGAATAAATGCAGCGCAGCATCTACGCCAGATTTTTGCAGAGCTTGGGTCGCCTTCCATTCCATCCTCGCTTCAAATATCTAAGGTGAATGAAGTATTTGATAAAGATGGCAATCTGTTGTCCCAAGAATATGACAAAAGAGTTCAAAGATTCCTTGATGAGTTTGATTGGTATCTAGAGGCGTTCAAATCGCAAAGAGACAAAGGTGCCCCATACTAGCATTTTCAACCATATCATACCTTATCTTCATTTTATCAAGCTGTTTTTTTATAATCAAAAATCCCCCTATGCCACGTGGGTCCAGTTTCTAACTTCCTAACTATATCCCCAGCACAACTCTCATGGGGATATAGTTAAGCAGTGATTTATGATACCCACGTGGAAATTTGAATTGGGAGAAAATACTGAATTTAATACATTGTGTTATAGTTGGCGCTCTTCTTTGGAATCTGCTGAATTGAATCCCAGTGCTCCACAATCTTTCCGTTCTCATCAAATTTGAAAAAATCCATTGTTACATACTCATCATTTCCAGGCCATGTTTGGTGCGTCTGTAACGCAACCAGTTCTCCTTCTGCAACAACCCGTACAAACTCTATGCTCTTTTCAGGATATTCTTTTGCCATGCGTTCAAAATATTTGATGAATCCATCTTTCCCATCTTCTACATCGGGATTGTGTTGAATGTATCTGTCACCAATAAAATGGTCAACTGCACCACGTGGGTTTCCCTCATATGCCATTTTGTAGAAAGCAACTGCATTCTTTTTGTTTTCTTCAAGCATATCTGAAATCTTGTTTAGTTTTATAAAAATAAAAAATAAAAAAATGATTATTGCGAACCGTGTTGCTTTGACATGTATTCTTCGGCAGCCTTGCGCATTTCCTCAGGAGACAGGTCTTTCTTGTGAGTTGATACCATCCATGAGTGCCCGAATGGATCAACGACGCTTCCACATCTGTCACCCCAAAATGCATCCATCATTGGCATTGCAGGTTTGGCGCCAGCTTGGACTGCCTGGTTGTATATTTTGTCTGAATCCTCCACATACAGATGAATTGTAGTTGATGTTCCGCCCACCGTGGTGGGGGCAGTGCAGCCCATCTGTGGAAACTCGTCAGACATCATTACAAAAGAATCTCCAATCTGAATCATGGCATGCATTGTCTTGCCATCGGGTGTTGGCATATGGTAAATTTCTCTTGCGTCAAATGCCTTTTTGTAGAATTCTATTGCCTCCTTGGAATTGCTTAGAACAATTGACGGGGTCACAGTATGAAACCCATCAGGTATTGGTTTTGTCATGAATGAAAGTTTGTTGTATACATTAAAAGATTTTTTACCAAATTGGCAATGATCTGATTGTAGTGTTTCTAAAAAATTAATTTTTGATTTTAATTTATGCAAAAGAGAATTTTATTGCAGGTATCTTGGAACCTTTTTGAGAATATATGATATTGATATTCTTCCAGGTCCGATTACTATTATGACTAGACATCCTGCCAAGAGCAGTATGTCAAGCTCAGTTCCTCCTCTTCCCGTAAAGCTTTCAGCCCCCTTTACGAGAAATATCGCACCAAGCATCACAATGGACAGCAAAGACGCCGAAATTCTAGTCAATCCTCCAAGTATCAAAAGCACTCCTGGAACAAATTCTGCCAACGCTATCGGGATCTGCATTTCTGCTGGCAGTCCCATGTTTGGAAGGTTCTCTGCAAATCCTGGGCCAAACTTTCCCAGCGAATGCATTATGAAAATCATGCCTATTGTAATACGTACACCAAAATGTGCAACGTCATGAAGTATTGTTTGTCGTATTATTGCTTCAGCCATCTGTTAACAGGAATTAGTTTTCAGCATAAATTCCATTTGGCACAAAAATACGTAATCCTTAAATTTTAAAATCGCCTATTTTTATGAGATGAACAAAAGTGTAATGATGTTCTCCATGGTAGTTGCCTTGGCTGCAGTGTTTGCTATTGCGTCTCCTATGGACACTGCAACAGCACAGACTTCTGATGTTATGCCTGATGGTGAAGGCGGAGATTATGAACGTGGAGAAGGCAAGGAAGGAAAATCCTGTCCTAGCAAGGAAGGAAAGATGCAGAACACAGAGCATCTGACTTAGACTGAAAATTACCTCTATGTGTTTTATTTTATTTTTAATTTCTTTAAACTGTGATTAGGCAAAATCTGTCAAGAGAATATGGT